>NZ_JBIAHQ010000001.1:0-44200 GCF_042870725.1 Micromonospora sp. NPDC006431 | reverse complement strand
GGGGTCGTGTATGGGGGCTGTCCGGGCCGACCCTTTGTGCTACCCCCCGCGTTGGGGGTGCTCATTAAAAAAAAAAAAAACCCCAAAAGGGGGGGGGGGGGGGGGGGGCGGCCCCCCCCCCCCCCCCCCGCCGCGGACTCACGCCAGGCCGACTCGGACCGGGCGGGCAGTCGCGGAGCCGAGCCAGGTGTGCGGGTTGCCGTACCAGCACCAGCCGAGCTTCGGCGCGCCCTGGCTGATCCAGAGCGCCGGCACCCGCTTGTCGCCACACCGCGAGCCGACCAGCGAGAAGCAGCGGTTGCTGGCCAGCGCCGGCGGATGGAGGGTGACGAAATTTCGGCTAGCGGTTCCAGTCCTGTTTCGCCGCCCGGACCAGCTTGTCCTTCAGCTCCCGCGTGTGCCGGCGGCTGACCGGCAGCTCCGTCCCGTCGATCACCACCACGTAGCCCGAGTTGACCAGCCGCAGCTCCGCGATCAGCTTCAACTGCACCAGGTACGACCGGTGGATCCGCACGAAACCGGCGTCCGCCCAGCGCTCGGCGAGGGTGGCCAGCGAGACCCGGACCAGGTGGGAAGCTTCCGCGGTGTGCAGCCGGGCGTAGTCGCCCTGCGCCTCCACCCAGCGCACCGCCGAGCGGGGCAACATCCGGGTCGTCCCGGCCAGCTCGATCGGGATGGTCGGGTCCTCCTCCGCCCGGGCCAGGGCCGCCGGGTGCGACGGCACCACCCGGGAGCCGATCACCCGGCGCAGCGACTCGGCCAGCCGCTCGGCGCGTACCGGCTTGCGCACGTAGTCGGTGGCGCCCAGGTCGAAGGCGTCGACCGCGCCGTCGTCGTACGCGGTGACGAAGACGATCGCCGGCGGCCGGGCGAACCGCCGCAGCACCCGGGCCAGCTCCATCCCGTCCAGCCCGGGCATCCGGATGTCCAGGAAGACGACGTCCACGTCGGCGTCGCGGAGCACCCGCAGCGCCTCGGTGGCGTCCCCGGCCGTGTGCAGCCGGGCCACCCGGGGATCGGCCCGCAGGTGGTACGCCAGCTCGTCCAGCGCCGGCGGCTCGTCGTCCACCGCCAGCACTCTGAGAAAACCGGATGCCGTCACTGTGCTGACCCCGCCGTTCGCTCGCTGCGCTCGCTCACGAACCCGCCCGTACCCCGGGATGGAACTTCGGCACCCGCATGCTCACCTTCGTACCCGAGCCCAGGCCGGTCTCGACGGTCAGGCCGAACCGGTCCCCGAAGACCGACCGCAGCCGCTCGTCGACGTTCGACAGGCCCACGTGCTGCCCCGCGTCGTCGGTCGGGTCGCCGCCCGCGGCGGCCAGCTCGGCAATGCCGGCGGTGAGCGTGGTCGGATCCATCCCCACTCCGTCGTCCTCCACCGTGATGTGGCACTCGGCGCCCGCGTCCCGGGCCTCGATGCTCACCATGCCGGTGCCCGGCTTGCGGGACAACCCGTGCCGGACCGCGTTCTCCACGAGCGGCTGGAGGCAGAGGAACGGCAGGGTCACCGGCAGCACCTCCGGGGCGATCTGCAGGCGCACCTGGAGCCGGTCGCCGAACCGGGCCCGCTCGATGGTCAGATACCGGTCGATCGAGCGCAGCTCCTCGGCGAGGGTGGTGAACTCGCCGTGCGCCCGGAACGAGTACCGGGTGAACTCGGCGAACTCGAGGATCAGCTCCCGGGCCCGCTCCGGGTCGGTCCGGACGAACGAGCCGATCGCGGTCAACGCGTTGTAGATGAAGTGCGGGCTGATCTGGGCGCGCAGGGCGCGTACCTCGGCCCGGGCCAGCCGCTCCCGGGACGAGTCCAGCTCGGCCAGGGCGAGCTGGTCGCCGGCCCAGTGCGCGGTCTCCAGGGTCGCCTGCACCAGCCCCGGGGCCGGCTGCTCGTCGGCGATCGCCACCAGCGCCCCGACCACCCGCCCGTCCGCGCTCAGCGGCGCCACCACCGCGCCCCGCACCTGGCAGTCCACCAGGTCGCAGCGCAGCTCCGACTCCCGCAGCACGGTCGACCGCCCGGCGGACGCCGCCCGCCGGGCCGCCGCGAGCAACTGGTCGCCGTGGTGCGCGCCGCGCCCGTCGAGGGCGAGCAGGGCCTCCCGGTCCGTCAGGGCCAGCCCGGCCGCGCCCACCAGCGCCCGCAGATGGCGTACGGCCTTCGCCGCGCCCGTGCTGCTCAACCCGGCCCGCAGCGGCTCGGCGGCGAGGCCGGCAGTGTGCAGCACCTCGTAGGTGGCCCGCTGGGTGGCCGTGGCGATGCCCCGCCGGGCGCGCAGCCGCAGCACCGCCCAGAGTGCCGCGGCGAGCGCGGTGACCAGCGAGACGACGCCGAAGACGGCGGAGAGGTTGCCACCCACGGCCCAGATCCTCGCGGCTCGGCGGCCGCCCGCCAAGGGGTCAGTACGCGCCCTTGCGGGCCACCACCACCCCGATGGTCCGCCACAGGATGCTCAGGTCGTACGCCAGCGACCAGTTGTCGACGTAGTAGAGGTCGAGCCGGACCGCCTCGTCCCAGGAGAGGTCGGAGCGACCGGAGACCTGCCAGAGCCCGGTGATGCCCGGCCGGACCAGCAGCCGGCGGCGGACGTCGCCGAGGAAGTCACCGTCGTCGGCCGGCAGCGGACGCGGCCCGACCAGCGACATCTCGCCCCAGAGCACGTTGATCAGCTGGGGCAGCTCGTCCAGCGAGGAGGCGCGCAGGAAGCGGCCCACCGGGAACACCCGCGGATCCTGCTTGATCTTGAACAGCATGCCGTCGGTCTCGTTCTGGTCGACCAGGCTGGCCAGCCGCTCCTCGGCGTCGGTGTACATGGTCCGGAACTTCCAGACCCGGAAGGTCCGCCCCTCGTGCCCGACCCGGGGCTGCCGGAAGAAGACCGGCCCGGGATCGGAGATCCGGATGGCGACCGCGATGGCGAGGAAGAGCGGGATCAGCAGCACCAGGCCCAGCCCGGCGGCCATCCGGTCCATCAGGTTCTTGACCAGCAGCGCCGGGCCCGACAGGGTCGGCTCCTCGACGTGCAGCAGCGGCAGGCCCTCGATCGGGCGGATGTGCACCCGGGGGCCGGCGATGTCGGTGAGCTGGGGCGCGACCACCAGGTCGACGCCGGAGCCCTCGAGCTGCCAGGCCAGCCGGCGCAGCTCGCCCGGCTCGGCGCTGGCCGAGCCGCAGACCGCGATGGTGTCCCCGCCGACCTCCCGGACCAGGGCGAGCACGTCCCGGCCGGCGTAGACCGGCACCGGGGTCTCGATGCCGCGCGCGGCGGCGTACCCGTCCGTCAGGTGGATGGCTACCGGCACCAGGCCGGCCCCGGGGCTGCGGGTGACCGTGGTGTAGACCTCCAGGCACTCCGGCAGGGTGCCGACCAGCACCATCCGGTGCCCGGCCTGACCCGCCCGGCGCCGGACGACGTGCAGCAGGAAACGGGCGACGAGGCGCTCCAGCAGGATCAGCACCAGCGCCCCGAGCAGGGCAGTGCCGACCGTCCACCGGGACAGCCCGGTCGTCTTCGTGGCGAAGGCGAGGAAAGAGACCGTCGCGGCGACCGCGACGCCGCCGCGGACCACCCGTTTGAACTCGTCCGGGCCGAGCCCCAGGTAGCGGCGGTCGTACGCCCGGTTGCCCCAGAGGATGACCAACCAACCGAGTGGCAGCAGCAGGAACGCGACGGTGTAGAACCAGGTCGGGTCCTCGTCGGCACCGTAGAAGCCGGAGGACGCCTGTTGGAAGCTCTGGATCGAGATGAAGCTCGCCAGCGCCGCCGCCGCGAAGTCGAGCAGGAGCAGGATCGCGGTGTAGGGGCGGTGCCAGCGGGACACCCGGCGACGGGCGCGGGCCCACGCCGACCGGGGTACGCCGTTGTGCGACGGCGGAGTCGGCGGCTGGATCTCGAAGCTGTCGACGTGCCGCACGCTCTTGCTCCGGCCTGTGTTGGTTACCGGGCGCTGGAGGCTTGTCGTCACCTCAACCCATGTCCTCCCGCATGACACGCGCCCTCACTCGCCGTGAGGACCCGGGTCGCCCACCGTCCCAGTCTCCCACGCGGGCCCGGTCGGGACGGCCCCCCGAAGGAGATGCCGTCCGTCGGTGCTCGTAGGGATCTGGCCGGCTCCGTATCGGTTGTGAAGCCGGGGACCGAGCCACTATACCGATGGATGGCGGCCCCGGTAGAGGCGCGAGTGGGACGTTCGGCGATCCGCGGCCCATTCCTCTCCGTAGTCATCCCGTGTGATTACTCACCGTACGAGGCGGGACAACCTTCGGTCAGCGAGCGGCTTGCCGCCGGTCTGGCAGGTCGGGCAGTACTGGAGGCTGGAGTCGGCGAACGAGACCTCGCGGACGGTGTCGCCGCAGACCGGACAGGGCAGCCCGGACCGGGCGTGCACCTTGAGGCCCGAGCGCTTCTCCCCCTTCAGCTCGGCGGCCCGCTGCCCCATCGAGCGCCGGACCGCGTCGCCGAGCACCGCGCGGGTCGCCGCGTGCAGCGCGGCGAGCTGGTCGTCGGTGAGCCGGTCGGTGATCGCGAACGGGGACAGCTTCGCCGCGTGCAGGATCTCGTCCGAGTACGCGTTGCCGACCCCGGCCAGCACCGCCTGGTCGGTCAGCACCCCCTTGACCTGGCCCCGCCGGCTGCGTATCCGCTCGGCGAAGGTGGCCAGGTCGGCGTCGAACGCGTCCGGGCCCAGCTTCGTCACCCCGGGCACCTGCGCCGGGTCGGTCACCAGGTACGCGGCCAGCTTCTTCTGGGTGCCGGCCTCGGTCAGGTCGAAGCCGGAGCCGTCGTCGAGGCGTACCCGCAGGGCGATCGGACCCTTGCCGGGGCGCAGGGGGGCGGTCGACGGGAACGCCTCCCGGTAGTGCAGCCAGCCCGCGCGGGCCAGGTGGACCACCAGGTGCAGCCCGCCGTCGAACCGGACGTCCAGGAACTTGCCGTGCCGGCCCGCGCCGACCACCGCCTTGCCCGCCACCGCGCTCGGCGGCGGGTCGTACGTCTTCAGGGCACTGATCGCGGCGAGCTCGACGCGCTCGACGCGCCGGCCCACCGCCCGCTCGCGCAGGTAGCCGGCGAGCGCTTCCACCTCCGGTAGTTCGGGCACCGTTCAACGGTAGCCTTCTTTCCCGTGAGAATCGTGGTGGCGCACAACCGGTACCGGGAAGCCCAGCCCTCCGGCGAGAACACGATCGTCGACGCGGAGATCGCCCAGCTCACCGCGGCCGGGGTGGAGGTGCTGCCGTTCCTGCGCAGCTCCGACGAGATTCCCACCATGTCGAAGCCGGCCAAGGCGCTGCTGCCGATCTCGCCGATCTGGGCGCCGCAGGCCCAGCAGGACCTGGACCGGCTGCTCGCCGAGCACCGTCCGGACGTGCTGCACCTGCACAACCCGTACCCGTTGCTCTCGCCCTGGGTGGTGCGGACCGCGCACAAGCGCGG
This sequence comes from Micromonospora sp. NPDC006431, assembly GCF_042870725.1. Classification (NCBI taxonomy): domain Bacteria; kingdom Bacillati; phylum Actinomycetota; class Actinomycetes; order Micromonosporales; family Micromonosporaceae; genus Micromonospora; species Micromonospora sp. NPDC006431. Next base: position 38,765 of record NZ_JBIAHQ010000001.1, on the reverse strand, counting down.
CGTGCCGGTGGTGCAGACGGTGCACAACTACCGGCAGGTCTGCTCCTCCGGGCTCTATTTCCGGGACGGGGTGATCTGCCAGGACTGCCGAGGGCGGGCGCTGGGCGTGCCGGCGATCGTGCACCGCTGCTACCGGGGCTCGCGGGCGCAGAGCGCCCTGATGGCCACCACCCTCGCCGTGCACCGCCCGACCTGGCGGTCGGTGGACCGGTTCATCGCGCTCACCACCGCGGTCGCCGACCACCTGCGGGACTACGGCATCCCGGACGAGCGGATCGTGGTCAAGCCCAACGCCGTCCCCGATCCGGGTACGCCGGCGCCGCTCGGCGACGGGTTCCTCTTCATGGCCCGCCTCACCCCGGAGAAGGGGCTCGACCTGCTGCTGGAGGCGTGGCGGCGGCACCCGGTGGGGGCCCTGGGCACGCTGCGGATCGCCGGCGACGGCGAGCTGCGCCCGCTGGCCGAGGCGGCCGCCGCCGACCGCCCCGACGTGGTCTACCTGGGCCAGCTCGACCGGGCCGGGGTGCGCGCCGCGATCGAGGCGAGCGCCGTGGTGCTGGCGACCTCCACCTGGCACGACGTGCTGCCGACCGTGATCATCGAGGCGCTGGCCAGCGGCCGGCCGGTGCTCGGCACCGCGCTCGGCGGGATCCCGTACCTGGTCGGCGCGGACACCCCACGGGAGCCCGCGGGCACCGGGCCGGCCGAGGTGGCCTCCGCCGTCGCCGGGGACTCCGCTGGCCCGGCCATCCCCGACGGTGTCCAGGTGGGCGAGGCCGGCTGGGTGGTGGCCCCGGACCCGGCCGCGCTGGCCGCCGCCCTGCCGGTGGCGCGGGCCGGTGCGGCGCGGCTCGCCCCGGCGGCCCGGGCCCGCTACGAGCGCACCTTCCACCCCGACGTGGTCACCAGGCGCCTCATCGACATCTACGCGGATGTCGCGCGGAGTCGGACGGCGGTCGCCGGGGACCGCTGACCCCCGCGAGTGGGGTGGTTGGGTGCGACCGCTTGCGGAAGGTCACTGACCGTTGGGACTGCTGGGCGTGGCGCCGGTCGGGGCGCGGCCGGTCCCAGCCGCGGTCGTCAGCGGAGGGAGGTGCGGGCGGAGAACGTGATGCTGGCGAGCAGGAAGCCGCCGTTGACGATCGTGAAGGCGACGACCAGCCAGATGGTCAGCGCCGGGGCGACGGCCAGCACCAGACCGGCCAGGAAGATCACTGCGCCGTAGTCCCGGACCAGCTTCACCAGGCGTACCGGGAACGAGGACGAGGTGACCATGCTGGCCGCGTTCGGGCCGGCCTGCATCACCGAGGTGACCAGGTTGACCATCCAGGTGCCGGCGAAGACGACCATCAGCCAGGTCGGCGTCGACGGGCGCTGCGCCACGGCGGTCGCCCCGAGGGCGGCGACCAGGGCGATCTGGGCGGCCACGTCGCAGAGCACGTCGACCCGGGCACCCGCCGCGCTGCCCTGACCGGTGACCCGGGCGAGCTGCCCGTCCGCGCAGTCCAGCGCGTACGCGAGCTGCCAGCCGACCAGGGCGACCAGTCCGACCGCCCAGGCCGGGACGTCGTTGGCGGCCACCGGGCCGGCCAGCGCGACCACGGTGACCGAGGTGGCCAGGCCGAGCACCAGGTTGGTGAGGGTCAGCGCGGTGGGGCGCAGCCCGAGCCGCTGGGCGGCCAGCGCGAAGACCGCCCCGATCCACTGGCTGACCGACTCGCTGAACAGGCCGCCGCCCCGGTTGACCCGGTGGAAGTCGGCGACGGCGGGCCGGGACGGGTCAGCCAAGGTCATCGCGAAGTTCATCGGCGTAATCTCCCAGCCGCCGGCGGGTCTCGTCGGGCGACATCGCAAGGTGTTCGAGGATGGTGTAACGGCCCGGCCGGGTGGCCGGCGCATACTGCACCGCCTCGACGAACTGCTCGTCGGTCAGGCCCAGCTCGGCCGGCGTGGTCGCCAGGCCGTGCCGGTGCAGACAGCGGACGAGCTGCCGGAAGCGCTCGGTCTCCCCGCGCAGGAAGGTGCAGAACAGCGCGCCGAGGCCGACCTGCTCGCCGTGTGAGCCGGTGCCGGGGTAGAGCTTGTCGATGGCGTGCGAGATCTCGTGGTCGCCGCCGCTGGCCGGTCGGGTCGACCCGCACACCGAGCTCGCGATGCCGCCGAGGATGAGCGCCTCCGCGAGGGTGGTGAGGAAGCCGTCGTCGGTGATCTTGCCGGGATGGTTGAGCAGCGCCTCGGCGCCCGTCCGGGCGAGGGTGAGGGCCAGGCCGTCGATCGGTTCGCCGCGTACCTCGTGCGCCAGCTCCCAGTCGGCGCAGGCGCTCAGGTTGCTCACCGCGTCGCCGATGCCTGCCTGGGTCTGCCGGTCCGGCCCGCTCTCCACGAAGTCCAGGTCCACGATCACCGCGATCGGGATGTGCACCCCGTAGGAGCCCTTGCCGCCCTCGTGATCGAGCGAGGCGGTGGGCGAGGCGATGCCGTCATTCGCCAGGCTGGTCGCCACGGTCACCATCGGGATGCCGTAGCGGGTGGCGGCGTACTTGGCGGTGTCGATGGTCTTGCCGCCACCGATGCCCACCACGGCGTCGTACTGGCGGCGGCGCAGCCGGTCACCGAGCTGGTTGGCCGCGTCGATGGTGCCGCCGGTGACGGTGAACACATCGGCCGCGCCGAGGGACGGCCGGCACAGCTCGACGATCTTCTCGCCCTGACCGGGGCCGACCACCACCGCCACGTCGCCCCCGGTGGAGATCCGCCGGTCGGCGAGGAGCGGACCGAGGTCGGCGACCGCACCGCGGCGGACCTCGATCGCCAGCGGGGTGTTGACGGTCCGGGCTAGTAGCGGCACGCGATCTCCCACGCCCGAGCCAGGTCGGCGTGGTTGTCGACCTCGACCCAGGAGACGTCGCCGATCGGCGCTGCCCGCACCTCGCCACCCCGGTCGGCGAACTCCTGGTAGCCGTCCTCGTAGTAGAGGTTCGGGTCGCGCCGCCAGGTCGCCTCCAGGGCGTCGGCGAGCGCGTCGGCCACCTGCGGCTCGATCAGCGTCGCGCCGATGTACTCCCCGTACGCCTCACCCGGGTCCATCAGCTTGGTGATCCGGGTGAGCTGACCGGCCGCGTCGAAGGTGGTCTTCATCTCCTCCTCGGCCAGCGGCTTGAGCGTGTCGACGGCGAGCAGGATGGCCGGCCCGCGCTCGGCCAGCAGGGTCTTCTCCACGCTCACCGGGTGCACGGTGTCGCCGTTGACCAGCAGCACGCCCCTGGAGAAGTGCTCCCGGGCCAGCCAGAGCGAGTACGCGTTGTTCCACTCCTCGGCCTTGTCGTTGAACACGAGGGTGATCTTGACGCCGTACTTCTCCTCCAGCGCCGCCTGCCGCTGCCGGACCGCGTCCGCCGCGTAGCCGACCACGATCACGATCTCGGTCAGGCCCACCTCGGCGAGGTTGCGCAGCGCGATGTCGAGGATGGTGATCTCCCCGTCCACCGGCACCAATGCCTTCGGCAGGGTGTCGGTGTACGGGCGCAGCCGACGCCCCGCACCGGCTGCCAGTACCATCCCGATCATGCCGACGCCTCCCCACGACTGACACATGGTCATCGTGGAGAATAGCGTCACCGCCCGGCAGTGCTCCGGCCAACTGGTGTTAGCCGGTCGTTCAGCCAGGAAGTGCCCTGAATTCGGCTATAATGCGCGGCCGTTTCCGCAGCTCAACGGCGTCGGTCACCGGCTGATCGAATGCCGGGCGGCGAAGGCGTCCTCGGCGATCAGCCCGTCGTTGACGTCGCGACACGCTCGTGGCGGTGACGGGCTTGTCCCGGTACGCATCGATGGCCCACCATGTCCGTACCGAGGCCGCCGTCCCACAGGGGTGATGCGTGATGCAGGTTCGGGAAGCGATGTCCAGTGAGGTTCTCGTGGTCGGCCCGGAGCACACGCTCCGCGAGGCGGCCCGGATGATGTCGGCCCGCCGGGTCGGGTCGGCGGTCGTGATCGACCCGGACTCCGAAGGGGTCGGGATCATGACCGAACGCGACGTACTCAAGGCGATCGGCGCCGGGCTCGACCCGGATGTCGAACGCACCGGAGCCCACCTGACCTGGGACGTCGTCTACGCCGGCCCGGACTGGACGGTGGAGGAGGCGGCGGTCGCCATGGCCCGCGGCGGCTTCCGGCACCTGGTCGTGCTCGACGGCCGGGAGGTGGCCGGGGTGATCTCGGTACGCGACCTGATGCGGGTCTGGGCGCGCGAGCACACCGCCGCGAGGGTCTGAGCCGACGGCGGAAGTGACGATCGCCCGGCCGAACCGGCCGGGCGGTCGTCGTACGGTCGTCAGATCACGGGCCGGCGAAGGCCGCCGAGGCCCGCCAGTCCACCTTGTCCAACCCGGCGGAGCGTCCGAGGTACGACAGCTCACGAGCCCGGTTCGGATCTCCGGTGCCCCTGGTTGGACGGATCGACCGCCCGCATGTTGAACTTCGCGTGTATGCCGGTCGGAGCGGCCGGACCAGGCCCTAGGCTCGTGCGCATGACCGCCGAGCAGCTGATCTCTTTCGCCCGTGGCGCTCCCTCGTTGGACATCGTCGATGTCGAGGGGCTCAAGGCCGCCGCCGTCCGCGCGTTCGACGCCGATCCCGCCGGGATCACGGCGTACGGCACCTCCGTCGGTTACCCGCCCCTGCGAAAGTGGATCGCGGACAAGCACGGCGTCGAGGCCGACCAGGTGCTGATCACCAACGGCTCCCTCCAGGCCGACGCCTTCCTCTTCGACCACCTGGTCCGCCGCGGCGACGCGGTGGTGGTCGAGCGCCCCACGTACGACCGGACGCTGCTCAACCTCCAGCAGATGGGCGGCGAGATCCACGGCGTGTCGATCCAGCCCGACGGTCTGGACACCGCCGAGCTGCGCAAGCTGCTGGAGTCCGGGGTGCGCCCCCGGCTGGCCCACGTCATCCCGAACTACCAGAACCCGGCGGGCGTGACCCTCTCCCTGGAGAAGCGCCGCGAGCTGCTGGACCTGGCCGCCGAGTACGGCTTCACGATCTTCGAGGACGACCCGTACGCGGACATCCGGTTCCGCGGCGAGCCGCTGCCGTCGATGCTGTCGATGGACACCCGGGGCGTGGTGGTGCACGCCTCCAGCTTCACCAAGACGGTCTGCCCCGGGGTCCGGGTCGGCTACCTGGTCGGCCCGCCGGAGTTGATCGCCGGGATCGCGAAGCGGGCGACCAACCTCTACATCTCGCCCGGCATGGTCTCCGAGGCGATCGTGCACCAGTTCTGCGTCTCCGGCGACATCGAGCGGTCGATCCAGACCGTGCGGACCGCCCTCGGCGAGCGGGCCCAGGTGCTCGCGGAGTCGCTGCGCCGGCATCTGCCCGAGGCCCGGTTCGTCGAGCCGGACGGTGGCTACTTCCTCTGGGTGGAGCTGCCGGAGGACGTCGAGGTCGACCGGGTCGCCCCGGCCGCCGCCGAGCGCGGGGTGGCTGTGGTCAAGGGCAGCGACTTCATGATCGACGGCGGTCGGCATGCGCTACGGCTGGCGTTCTCCGCAGTGACCGCGGATCGGATCGACGAAGGTGTCCGGCGGCTGGCCCAGGCGGTGGCGGCCGTCCGGGGCTGAATTTCTGTCGGGTTTCTGACAAAAAGGCGATGCCGGCCGGTTCAGCACTCCCGCTGGGCCGGCCGGCGGCTCACAATGCTGCGAGCGCCGTTCGCCTGTCGTTGACGGGTCCGTTGCCCGGGGAGCCGCACCCGGCCCTCGTCCGGACCACCGGCGCGCGCAGCACAACTCCCGCCCCCAAGGGTGCCGGGTGGGCCGTGTCGCCCCTCACCCCCCTGACGCGGCCGGCCCGCCCGGCGCCACCTTCGCGGCGTGACGCCGGTCGCAGCGCTGCCGCCGCTGCCGGCCGCTCGGGCTGCGATTCGCCCCGATCGGCGTAACCTGCAAGCCGCAGCACCGTCGGAAGGGGGGCGAGATGACGGACCGGGTGGCACGCGAGCGCACCGCCGGGCAGAACGGCGGGCGGATGATCAGACCACGGGCCTGGGCGGCACCGGTACGCGCCATGTCCCGCATCCTCAACGCCGACGGCTCCCCCCGGACGCCCGAGCCGGTCGACACCGGCCGCAGCGGGATCGTCGACTGCGGCCTCTACGTGGACGGCAAGCGCCAGTCGGGCGAGTGGGGTTACGCCGACGCCCTGGCGGCGGCGCGCAAGGAGCGCAACGCCTTCGTCTGGCTCGGCCTGCACGAGCCGGAACTGGACGAGATGAGCGCGATCGCCGCCACCTACGGCCTGCACGAACTCGCCGTGGAGGACGCGGTCAAGGCCGAGCAGCGGCCCAAGCTGGAGCGCTTCGGCGAGGTGACGTTCCTGGTGCTGCGCACCGCCCGCTACTGCGAGCACGCGGAGCTGACGGAGAACTCCGAGGTGGTGGAGACCGGCCAGGTGATGCTCTTCATCGGGCCGAACTTTCTGATCAGCGTCCGGCACGGCGACGCCTGCCGGCTCGCGCCGGTCCGGGCCGACCTGGAGGAGAAGCGGGACCTGCTGCGGCACGGCCCGTGGGCGGTCGCGTACGCGGTCACCGACCGGGTGGTGGACCTCTATCTGGAGGTCGCCGATCGGCTGGAGGACGACCTCGACGTGTTGGAGGCGGACGTCTTCGACCGGCAGGGCAGCGGGCGGATCCAGCGGATCTACCAGATGAAGCGGGAGCTGGTGGAGTTCAAGCGGGCGGTGGCACCGTTGCAGCGTCCGCTGCTCACCCTCACCTCCCAGGTCAACCGGGAGGTGCCGGAGGAGATCCGGCGCTACTTCCGGGACGTGCAGGACCACCTCAGCCGCACCGTGGAGCAGGTCAGCTCGTACGACGACCTGCTGAACTCGATCCTCCAGGCCCGGCTGGCCCAGGTCACCGTCGACCAGAACAACGACATGCGCAAGATCGCCGCCTGGGCCGCCATCGCCGCGGTGTGGACCGCGATCGCCGGTATCTACGGCATGAACTTCGATGTCATGCCCGAGTTGAAGTGGACGTACGGCTACCCGGTCGTGCTGGCGGTCATGCTCACCATCTCGCTCGCCCTCTACCGCTGGTTCCGCCGCAACGGCTGGCTGTAGCCGGTCCCGGGCAACCGGAAGCGCCGGCCCGCGCGGCCGGCGCTTCCGTGGTCGACCCGGGTCAGCGGCCGCCGCTGGACTTGGCGGAGTTCTTCCCCGCGTTCACTGCCTTGCTGACGTCGGTGGCCGGCCGGCCGGAGGTGTCCCGGGCGCCCTCGGCGACCGAGGGGACCTTGTCGGTCGGCTGTATCACCGGCTGGCTGCTGGACTTGGCGGTGGCCGCGCTGCCGTTGCCGGACATCGCCGAGCTGCCGGCACCGGTCCGGCCGGCCTCGGTCACCTTCGCGGTCGGATCGGGGGTCTCCACCACGATGGTGTCGACGTCCTCGCGCATCGGCTCCAGCGTGCCGGTCGGGTCGTACTCGGCCCACTCCTGCTGCTCGCGGCGGCGGCGCATGGCCATCGCGCCGGCCAGGCCGGCCACCGCGCCGGCGGCGAACAGGCCCGTCATCATGCCCCGCGACCGCTTCCGCTTCCTGGCGGCCTTGAGGTTCTTCGCCTTGGCCTGCCGCGTCACCGCGGCCTTCCGGGCGGCGGCCTTCCGGCCAACCACCGCCTTCTTGCCCGCGGCCTCGGCCTGCGCGTTGCGCACGGCCAGGACCAGCGGCGCGAGCGAGGCCGCCGTCGAAGCGAGCCCGTCCGACGCCCGGTCCCGGACCATGATCGCGGTGGGCGCGGCGGCAGCCCGGGCTGCCTGGACCCGCGGGCCGACACCCTTCGCGGCATGCGCCGCGGCCTGCCTCAGGTGACCGATGCCCTGGCTCAGCTCCGCCTTCGCGAGCTGCCCCTGGGTCTTACGCCGCCCGATTCCAAACACGGTCCCACCTCCTGGGAGTTGTTCCTCCGTCATCCTCCACCTTCGGATGCCTCCGCAGGGCCAGATCGGGCACATGGGAGGATCCGCATGGAACTGACCAACGAGTGAGGAGTACCCGTGGCCGAGGCTGTCTACGCCACCTTGCACACCAACGCTGGCCCGATCCGGCTGGAGCTCTTCCCCAACCACGCGCCGAAGACCGTCCGCAACTTCGTCGAGCTGGCCGAGGGCACGAAGGAATACATCGACCCGCGGACCGGCCAGCCGGGCAGCGGGCCGTACTACGACGGCACCGTCTCGCACCGCGTGATCAGCGGGTTCATGATCCAGATGGGCGACCCGACCGGCACCGGTCGCGGCGGCCCGGGCTACAAGTTCGCCGACGAGTTCCACCCGGAGTTGCGCTTCGACCGCCCCTACCTGCTGGCGATGGCGAACGCCGGGCCGGGCACCAATGGCTCGCAGTTCTTCATCACGGTCTCCCAGACGCCGCACCTGAACAACCGGCACACCATCTTCGGGCAGGTCGCCGACGAGCAGTCGACGAAGGTCGTGGACTCGATCGCGAACACCCCGACCGGCCCGAGCGACCGGCCGCTGCAGGACGTGGTCATCGAGCGCGTCGAGATCGAGCGCAAGCCGTCCTGACCACGGCCCGGGTACCTTTGCTCGCATGACTGAGCGCTCCGGGCAGACAGGTGACGCCGCCGGAGGACCGATGCCGACCACTCCGGTCTGCTACCGGCACCCCGATCGGGAGACGTACGTCCGGTGCACCCGGTGTGACCGGCCGATCTGCCCGGAGTGCATGCGGGACGCCTCCGTCGGGCACCAGTGCCCCGAGTGCGTCAGCGAGGGACGCCGTAGCGTGCGGCCGGCGCGTACCGCCTTCGGTGGCGGTGCCGCCGGCCGCCAGGGCTACGTCACGAAGGCCCTGATCGCGCTGAACGTGCTGGTCATGATCCTGTCCATCGCCTCGGACCGGGGCGGGGACGCGGCCGTCGGCGGCTCCGGCTTCGGCGGCCTGCTCGGCGGCTCTACCCCGCTGACCGACTGGGGTGCGGTGCTCGGCCAGGCCGTCTTCCCGGACGGCACCGTCGGCGGGATCGCCCAGGGGCAGTGGTACCGGCTGGTCACCGCGATGTTCCTGCACTACGGCGTGGTGCACCTGCTGCTCAACATGTGGGCGCTCTGGGTGCTCGGCCGGAGCTTGGAGGCGGTGCTGGGCCCGCTGCGCTTCCTCGCGCTCTATCTGATCGCCGGGCTCGGCGGCAACGTCGCGGTCTACCTGTTCAGCCCGGTCAACCAGCCGTCAGCCGGGGCGTCCACCGCCATCTTCGGTCTGTTCGCCGCGACCTTCGTGATCATGCGACGGCTGGGCCGGGACACCTCGGCCATCCTGCCGATCCTGGTGATCAACCTGATCTTCACGTTCACCGTGCCGGGCATCTCCATCGCCGGTCACCTGGGCGGCCTGGTCATCGGCGCGGTGATGGCGCTGGTCCTGGCGTACGCGCCGCGGATGCGGCGGACCGGGTTCCAGGCGGCGGGCGGGGCGATCGTGCTGGTCGCGCTCCTCGGGTTGATCCTCGTCCGCACCTCGATGCTCACCGGCTGAACGGGCGCCCCGGCCGGCCCTGCCGCCGGCCGGGTCAGCCGGTCTCGGCGGCACGGGCGGCGCGCAGCGCCTCGGCCACCTCTGCCGGCGGCGCGTCCAGGTCGTACCGGCCGAACAGGTGCAACGACTCGCCCGCGTCGATCTCCAGCGTCTCGGCGGTCAGCCCCCGTCGGGTACGCCGTTCCACCCGGATCGCCTCCACGGCCGGCCAGGGCAGCCGCCGGCGGCCGGCGAAGCCCTGGATCACCGTGACGCCCTCCGCGTCCACGGCCAGCCGGACCGGCGCGACCAGGTCGCGTACCCCCCAACCGGCCAGCGCGGCGGCGGCCAGCCCGGCGAGCACGAGCTGGACCCGGTCGCCGCCGGCGAAGAGCAGGCTGAGCGCGACCAGGACGAGCGCCGCGACCAGCTTGGCCACCGGCAGGACCGCCGGCACCCGCCACTGCCGGGCCGGAGTCGACTGGGGATGCACGGTCCCAGCATGCCAGCCGACCCGTCCCCGGCGCGACGGACGGGTAGCGGGGGGAGGACGCCCGGCCGGGTGAGGACGTAGGATCGGGGCAGCCCAAGTTACCGGGGAGTAAACATGAGTGACGCGGTCATCGTCGGTGCGGTACGGACCCCGGTCGGGCGGCGCAAGGGCAGTCTCGCCGGCGTGCACCCGGTCGACCTCTCGGCGCATGTGCTGCGCGCCCTCGCCGAGCGGACCGGCATCGACCCGGGCCAGGTCGACGACGTGGTCTGGGGCTGCGTGTCCCAGGTCGGCGAGCAGTCGTGGAACGTGGCGCGCAACGCCGTCCTCGCCGCCGGTTGGCCCGAGTCGGTCCCCGGCACCACTCTCGACCGGCAGTGCGGGTCGAGCCAGCAGGCGCTGCACTTCGCCGCCGCCACCGTCCTCTCCGGTCAGGCCGACCTGGTGGTCGCCGGTGGCGTCGAGTCGATGACCCGGGTGCCGATGGGCTCCAGCGTGGCCGGGGGGATGCCGTTCAGCGCGGCGATCCTGGAGCGCTACCGCGGCGTCGAGGGCGTCGCCGCGGACAGCCCGCTGCCGTTCAACCAGGGCGTCGGGGCCGAGCTGATGGCGGAGCGGTGGCGCTTCTCGCGCAGCCAGCTCGACGAGTTCGCGCTGGCCAGCCACGAGAAGGCGGCCGCCGCGCAGGACGCCGGGGCGTTCGACCCGGAGCTGGCCCCGGTGGCGCTCGCCGACGGCGGCAAGTTCACCGCCGACGAGGGTATCCGCCGGGACACCTCGCTGGCCAAGCTCGGCGAGCTGGCCACCCCGTTCAAGGCCGACGGCGTGGTCACCGCCGGCTCCGCGTCGCAGATCTCCGACGGGGCCGCGGCGCTGGCGGTCACCACCAGCGAGTGGGCCAGCCGGCACGGGCTGCGCCCGCTGGCCCGCGTACACACCGCCGTGGTCGCCGCCGACGATCCGGTCACCATGCTCACCGCCCCCATCCCGGCCACCGCCAAGGCGCTGCGCCGCGCGGGGCTGGGCATCGAGGAGATCGGCGTGTACGAGGTGAACGAGGCGTTCGCCCCGGTGCCGCTGGCCTGGCTCGCGGAGACCGAGGCGGACCCGGAGCGGCTCAACCCGCGTGGCGGGGCGATCGCCCTCGGCCACCCGCTCGGCGCGTCCGGTGCCCGGATCATGATCACGATGCTCCAGCACATGCGGGACAACGGGATCCGCTACGGCCTGCAGACCATGTGCGAGGGCGGCGGCATGGCCAACGCCACCATCGTCGAGCTGCTCTGATCGGACGATCTCCTCGCCCGCCGGTCGGGCCACCCGTCCGGCCGGACCTGGCGACCGCCGCCACCCGGCGATCACGGGCTCGCCCGCCCTGGGCGGGCTGGGCGGAGGCCGGACAACGAGTGCGATTTGCATAGGTGGAAGTTCCAGAAATCGGGGGTGACCCATATCACCCCTGCTCACATGCTCGTTGCATCTTGCATGGACGTGTTCTCGCGAACGTTCCTTCCGGCCGCCGCCGAGACCGGCCTGGCGACCCAGACCGTCAGCCGGCACATGCCGGTGTTCCGCCGGTGCGTGGGCTCCGGCGACGCCACCATCCTGGTGACCCGATGCAGCCGCCCGGACCACCCGGTCGGCGGCGAATACCTGATGCTCCTCACCCACCGCCGCCTGGTGGTGACCCAGCAGACCCGGGTGCTGCACCGGCTGCGCCTGCACCTCAACACCGAACTGCGCGAGCTGAGCAACGTGACCTGGAGCCCGGACCCCCGGTCGCACAGCGTCGAGCTGGCCGCCACCGCGATCGACGGGGTCCGCGAGCGGTTCCTCCTCCGTACCCACCACCCGAAGCAGGTGTGGCAGGTCGACGCCCTGCTCAACCACGCCTTCCGGACCCGGCTCCGGACGTCGGCGGAGCGGCTGGTCGCCACCATCGGCGAGCCGCCGGTCGGCACCCGGCCGGCGGTGTTCCGCCCGGCGCCGGTGCGCTGACCGGCTCCTTACCGAACCCGAACAATCCCTGACGTCCCGGTCGGGCGCCGGTCGGTAATCATTGGCCGGTGACCGCCGACACCGCGCCGCGCGGGCTCGTCCTCGTGGTCGAGGACGAGCCGGCCATCGCCGATCTGGTCCGGCTCTACCTGGCCCGGGACGGGTTCGGCGTACACCTGGAACGGGACGGTGCGGCCGGGCTGGCCGCCGCGCGGCGGCTGCGCCCGGTGGCCTGCGTGCTCGACATCGCGCTGCCCGGCCTGGCCGGGACCGAAATCTGCCGGCGGCTGCGCGAGGCCGGCGACTGGACGCCGGTCATCTTCCTGACCGCCCGGGACGACGAGGTCGACCGGATCGTCGGCCTGGAACTCGGCGCGGACGACTACGTGACCAAGCCGTTCAGCCCGCGCGAGCTGGTCGCCCGGGTCCGGGCGGTGCTGCGTCGGGCCGCCGGGGCACCCGCCGGGGCCGAGCAGCCCCGGGTGGTCGGCGCCGTCACCCTGGACCCGGCCCGCCGGACGGTCACCGTGGCCGGCGCCCCGGTCCAGCTCACCTCCACCGAGTTCGACCTGCTCGCGCACCTGATGGCCCGGCCCGGCCGGGTCTTCACCCGGGAGGAACTGCTGGCCGGCGTCTGGGGATACGCCGCGCACGCCGGCACCCGGACGGTGGACGTGCACGTCGCGCAGGTGCGCGCCAAGCTCGGCCCGGCCAGCGTGATCCGCACCCACCGCGGCGTCGGGTACGCGGCCGATGCCTGAGCACACCCACCAGCCCACCGTCGCGCTGCCGGTGCTCGGGCCCCGCCCGGCCCCGCCCCGGCGGCGCCTCGCGCACACCCTGACCGCCCGCGCGGTCCTGGTCACCTGCGCGGTGGCGCTGGTGTCGGTGCTGGTCACCGCGCTGGTCGCGGTCCCGCTGACGGTACGCGGCGCCGAGCGGCGCGACCAGGAGGCGCTGGCCGGCCAGGCCCAGCTCGCGGCCGGTGTGCTCCGGGTCAGCGCGGCGCGGCAGCGGGACGCCGCCGGGGAGCGGCTGATCCGCCAACTCCGCCAGCAGGACATCGACGTGTATCTCATCCGGGCCGGCCAGGTGGATCGCCCCGGCCTGCCCCGGCAGGTGGTGAGCCGGGTGGCGTCCGGGCGGGACGTCTCCGGCCGGCGGCTGGTCAACGGCGAACGGGCGCTGGTCGAGGGGCGGGCGCTGGCCGGCGGCGACGGGCTGGTGCTGACCCGGGCCACCACCAGCGGACCCTGGCGGCAGGTGCTGCGCGGCCTCTGGCTGCCGCTGCTCGCCGGGCTCGCCGCCGGGGTGGTCGCCGGCCTGCTGCTCGCCCGCCGGCTGGCCCGGCCCATCCGGACCGCCGCCCGTGCCGCCGCCCGGCTGCGCGGCGGGGACCGGGCGGTCCGCGTACCGGTGGAGCCGCCGGACGAGGTGGCCGACCTGGCGTACGCGCTGAACGGGCTGGCCGCCGCGCTGGCCACCAGCGAGGGGCGGCAGCGGGAGTTCCTGCTCTCCGTCTCGCACGAACTGCGCACCCCGCTCACCGCGATCCGGGGCTATGCCGAGGCGCTGGCCGACGGGGTGATCGAGGCGGATGCGGTGCCGGCCACCGGGCGGACCATGCTCGCCGAGGCCGAGCACCTGGACCGGCTGGTCGCCGACCTGCTGGCGCTGGCCCGGCTGGAGGCCGCCGACTTCCCGCTGGAACCGGGCCCGGTCGACCTGACCCGGCTGGCCGCCGACGCGGAACGGACCTGGTCCGACCGGTGCGCGGCGGTCGGGGTGCCGTTCCGGGTGGAGACGCCCGGCGGGCCCGTGCCCACGTACACCGATCCGGGGCGGATCCGGCAGGTCGTGGACGGGTTGCTGGAGAACGCGCTGCGGGTCGTACCGCCGGAAGCGCCGATCGTGCTCGCGGTCCGGCCGGCCGGCGCGGACCCGGCTGCGGGCGGTGTCGTCGAGGTCCGCGACGGCGGACCCGGCTTCACCGACGACGACCTGGCCGTGGCGTTCGAGCGCGGCGCGCTGCACCAGCGGTACCGGGGTGTGCGCAAGGTGGGCAGCGGCCTGGGCCTGGCGCTCGCCGCCGGGCTGGTCCGCCGCCTGGGCGGCGACATCGCCGCCGGGCACGCCCCGGAGGGCGGCGCGGCCTTCGCCGTCCGGCTGCCCGGTGATCCTTACCTGACCCGAACATCGGCCTGACGATCCGCTCGTCCGCCCCGGCGACGATGACGGCAACACGGACCAGAGAGGACAACCGATGGCACGTCAGGGAATCGTCACCGGCGTCACCGCGCTGCTCGCGGCCGCTGCGCTCGGCCTCACCGGCTGCGACCCGGCCCCGCTCGCCGCGGACCCCGCGAAGGAGACCGCGGTCGAGGTGGCCGCCGCCATGGGGGCGGACGGTCAGGCGCTCGCCGCGCTGGGCTTCGACGCCGCCGAGTTGGACGTCGACCCGGTCGCCGCCCCCTCGGCCTCCGCCCCGGCCGGTGAGCAGGCCGGTCCGCAGGACAAGCGGGGTGAGCGGGCGGAGGAGTGGCGGAAGCGGCACCGGGCCCAGGTGCTGCTCCGGAAGAACACGCTGCACGGCGAGGTCGTGGTGCGGACCAAGGACGGCGGTACGAAGACGATCGCCGTCCAGCGCGGCCAGGTGACCGCCATCGACGAGCGGTCGATGACCGTGAAGTCCACCGACGGCTTCACGATGACCTGGACCTTCGGCGACAAGCTGCGGGTCCTCGAGCGGCGCACCACCGTGCGGTCCAGCGACATCAAGGTCGGCACCACCGTCGGGGTCGCGGGTGCCAAGGACGGCGACGGTGGCAGCGCCCGGCTGATCGTGGTGCCGGTCAGGCAGCAGTGAACGGAGGGGCCCCCGCTTGCCGCCTGAGGTGGTAGCGGGGGCCCCGGTTGACCGCTCGGGTCAGTAGACGCGGGATCCGATGAAGTCGTCGTGGCCGTAGCCGACCGGGTTGGCGTACGACCGGGACTCGAAGGACCACTGCTGACGGGTGCTGGTGGAGCAGGCGGCCAGCCGTAGCCGCGGGGTCCCCAGCAGTGGGTTGTCGAAGCCGACGCAGAGGTTGCTCGCGCCGGCCGGCTTGAGCTGGTTGCCGGCGAAGACGAACTTCTGGTTGGGCCCGCCGTGGCAGTCGTAGCTGTTGACGGTGGTGCCGGCGGTCAGCGAGCCGCCGGTCACGTCCAGGCAGCGGTCGTGGGAGAGCTCGGAGTGCAGCGACTGCCGCGCCGGGTCGTACCAGAACCCCTGGTTCCGCCCGCCGTGGCAGGCGTACGACTGCTGCACCGTGCCGTTGCGCGAGTCGTACCCCTTGCCGTCCACGCAGGTGCCGGTGGCGACGTTGCGCAGCTGCCGGAACGCCAGCAGCTCGTTGACCAGCACGCCCTGCCCGGTGCTGGCCGGGTCGACGCAGGTGGCCTGCTGGAGGCCTGCGGTCCAGAACTGGGTGATGCACTGGGCGAACATGCCGTGGCCCCGGTAGTTGGGGTGGAACGACTGCCGGGCCGCGTTCTCGTCCCAGATCCCGACCTCGATGTAGAGCCCGCGGACCGAGGTGTTGTCGGTGCACACCTCGTGGCCGTGGAAGAGCCGGCTGGCGTCCAGATAGCGGGTCCCGGTGTTCGTGGCGGCCGCGCGCAGCGCCGACTCGAACAGCGGCACCGCCTTGTTCCGGGCGAACGCCATGTCGGCCAGGTAGAGCAGGCAGCCGCCGGCGTACCAGCCGGGGAAGTCGGGGTTGTCCTCGACGTCCGGGCTGGCCGGGCTCGGGTACGACATCAGCACCAGGTCGTAGTCGGAGCGCAGGTAGCCGGCGGAGGTCATGGTCTGCCGGATCGAGTTGATCGCGGCCTCGACCGCGACCCGACTGCCGTCGGTGCGGATCGTCCACTGGTCGGTGTACGTCGGCCAGCACGCCCCCTGGAAGAAGACCCGGCGGATCGCGCAGTCGGTGGCGACCGGCCCGAACTGGATGGTGCCTTCGCCGTTCGCGCCGACGACCACCCAGATCAGCTTGACGTGCGTGTTGCGCGCCTTGATCGCCAGGTAGTCGCCCTGGTTCAGCTCGTTGTGCTGGGTCGGGCCGCCGGCCATCAGGTGCCACGGGGTCGCGCCCGAGCAGGCCAGGTTGTAGCGCTCGTCGGCCGGGATGCCGGTACGGAAGACGGCCTGGTCGTACGAACGGTCGCACCAGTTGCCGGGCTGATGGGTGCCGGGGACGTAGTTGCCCACCCCCTCACCGGAGATCTCGCTGTCGCCCATGGTGACCAGGGCGGTCCGCCGCTGCTCCAGTGGCCGGAGTTCGGGGGATCCGTAGAGGGCGGTGGCCTCGGCGGCCCGGACGGTCTCGAGGGCGGCGGGGAGCGGCTGGACGGCGGGCCGATCGGTGGCGGCCGCAGGGGCGGCCGGTCCGACCAGGAGCGGCAGGGCGAGAGCGGCGGCGGACACGACGGCCAGGGCCCGCCGTCGGGTCGTCCGCCCGCGCCTGGCGGGGGTACCAAGCATCGACGCACTCCTTTCGGTTCAATCGCTCTACGTCGATTGAGTTACCGGAAGGTAACCCGAATGGAGGAGGGATGTGAATGCGTCTCGGAAACGTTGCGGGCGGGTGCGGAAGCGGACCCTTCCGACATATCGGGTCGGCCGTGCGGGCGGCAGCGGACCGGCCGGATGTTCAACCTCGTCGAATTCGCTGCCATGCTTTGGTGACCGCGGGGACCGGCCAGGTTACGCTAGGCCCGATCTGCCGTCGCCACCGTGGAGAACCCGTGAAGCTGTCGATCCTCATGCCGGTCTACAACGAGGAAGAACGCATCGCGGATGCCCTCAAGCAGGCGTTGGCAGTGGACTACCCCTGCGAGATCGAACTCGTCGTCGTCGACGACGGCAGCCGCGACGGCACCGCCGAGGTGCTCGGCCGGGTGGACGACGCCCGGCTGCGGGTCATCACCCACCAGCGCAACGCTGGCAAGGGCGCGGCGATCAAGACCGCCGTCGACAACGCCGAGGGCGACTACCTGGTCATCCTCGACGCCGACCTCGAGTACGACCCGCAGGACATCCCGCGGCTGCTCGAGCCGGTGCTCGACGGCCGGGCGACGGTCGTCTACGGCAATCGGACCTTCGGCAGCCACAGCGCCTACAGCTTCTGGTACGTGATGGGCAACAAGGGCGTCACGATGGCGGCCAACGTGCTCTTCAACTCCTACATCGGCGACCTGGAGACCTGCTTCAAGCTGATGCCGCTGGAGCTCTACCGCTCGCTGCGGATCCGCTCCCGCGGCTTCGGCATGGAGGCCGAGGTCACCGGCAAGCTGCTTCGCCAGCGCATCCGCCCGTACGAGGTGCCGATCAGCTACCGTGCGCGGGGCCGCGAGGAGGGCAAGAAGATCACCTGGAAGGACGGCGTCGAGGCGATCTGGATCCTGGCCCGTGAGCGTGCCCGCCGCCGCCCGGTCGACTCCTGATCTCTCATCGCCAGGTCGCGGATCCGGCGGTGTCCCGGGCTGATTGATCCCGCGACACCGCGACCCCCGTTTCAGACGGCGAGGAACTCCTCGACCGACCGGCGCAGGCCGGCCGCGTCCAGGCCGTGCCAGCGGTCGTGATCCTCGGGCGTGCCGTAGCGGCGCAGCTCCGACCGGCCCACCCCGAGAGCGAGCAACCGGTGCGGCCGGTCGGCCAGCGCCGCGCCGACCACCCGGGCCGAGGTGCCCGCCAGGTACGGCTCGACCAGGATCACCTCGGTGCCGGCGAGGGCCCGCAGCCCCGCCGTGTCGAAGGGCCGCGGCCGATGGGTGTACGCCACGGTGACCGGCCGGTCGGCGACCGCCGCGAGGGCCTGGTCGAGTAGCGGCCCGACCGCCACCAGCAGCGGCGCGCCCGGCCCCGCGTCGCGGACCACGCGCAGGTCACCCGCCTCCGGGTACGCCCGCGCGTTGCTCTGGGTGGACAGCCGCACGTACGCCGAATCCGACCCGCACACCACGCCGCGCAGCAGCCCCGGCACCTCGTCCCGGTGGCCGGGCACGTGGACCGTCCAGTCGTGCAGGGTGTCGATCAGCGCGACGTCCGCCGGGCTCAAATGGGTGCGGCCCGCCGCCGCCCGGTCGTACGACGCGCCGACGCTGACCAGCACCGCCCCGACCCCCTGGTGGTCGAGGTCCAGCTTGATCTGCTCGTACGCCCGCTCGACCAGGAACGGCGCGTAGCTGTGCACGATCGGGCGCTGACCGGTCAGCGCGAGCCCACCCGCCACGCCCACCATGAGCTGCTCCCGGATACCGACGTTGATGACCCGGTCCGGGTGGCGTTCGGCGGCCGGGGCGAACGCCGCGGCGGAGATGTCGGCCAGCACGATGGTGGTCCGGGGGTCGTCCAGGAAGGCGGTGGCCGTGGCCACGAAGGTGTCGCGCATGATCACTCCCCGTCGGTGACGACCGCGACGACGACGTGCGGCCGATGGTTGTCGTGCCCGGTGAGGGCGGTGTGCAGGGCCTCGTGGTCCCGGCCGGCCACGGTCGCGGCGCTCCACCCGTTGACGGTGAACCGGCTCGCCGCGCCGCCCGGCCAGCCGTGACTCGCCGACCGGTTGTCCAGCACGATCGCCGTCAGGTTGCCCAGCCCCGTCGCCCCGGCGTACGCGATCGCCTCGTGGTTGGAGCCCTCGTCCAGCTCGGCGTCGCCGAGCAGCACGTACACCCGGGGGTCGAACCGGCCCTGGGCCCGCAGCCCGAGCGCGGTGCCCACACCCAGGCCGAGCCCGTGCCCGAGCGACCCGGACCCGATCTCCACGCCGGGCACCAGCAGCCGGTCCGGATGGTCGCCGAGGCGGCTGTCCGGCCCGCCCTGGTCGTCCAGCCACTCGAGCGGGATGAAGCCCTTCGCGGCGAGCAGCGCGTAGTAACCGGCGACGGCGTGCCCCTTGGACAGCAGGAAGCGGTCCCGGTCGGGGTCGTCGACGGTCTCCGGGGTGATCCGGAGCACCCGGTCGTAGAGCACCTGGAACACGTCCAGCGTCGAGTACACGTTCGCGCCGAACTTGCGCCCGGCGCGGACCCGGTCGAGCAGCGCCCGCAGCACGGCGGGGTCGGTGGCGGTCGTCGTCGTCATGCCGCTAGCCTCGGAGTTGAAGCGCACTTCAACTCAAGGCCCTGTGATGCACGAAGCACTCACCATCGGACAGCTCGCCGCCCGCAGCGGGGTGGCCCCCTCCGCGCTGCGCTACTACGAGCGGCTCGGGCTGATCCGGTCCCAGCGCACCGGCGGCAACCAGCGCCGGTACGCCCGCACCGAGCTGCGCCGGGTGGCGTTCATCCGGATCTCGCAGCAGGTAGGTGTCTCGCTGGAAGAGATCCGGGAGGCGCTCGACTCCCTGCCGTCGTCGCGTACGCCGACCCCGGACGACTGGGCCGCCCTCTCCCGCAGCTGGCGGGACCGGCTGGACGAGAAGATCCGGCTGCTCGGCAAGCTCCGCGACGACCTGGACGGCTGCATCGGCTGTGGCTGCCTGTCGCTGCAGCGCTGCACCCTCTACAACCCCGCTGACTCGCTGGCCGCCGAGGGCCCGGGCGCGCGGCTCATGCTGCCCCGCCCCGACTCGGACCCGGCGCCGGCCTGACCGGTCACCGGACCAGCAGCACCTTGCCCAGGTGGTCGCTGGTCTCCAGCAGGCGGTGCGCGTCGGCGGCGTCGGCCAGCTTCGCCCGGGCGTGCACCACCGGCCGGACCGCCCCGGACTCCACCAGCGGCCACACCTGCTCGCGTACCCCCCGGACGATCCCCGCCTTCTCGTCCAGCGGGCGGGAACGCAGCGCCGTCGCGTGGACCGAACCGCGTTTCGCCAGCAGCATTCCCAGGTCCAGCTCGCCCTTGCGGCCGCCCTGCATGCCGATCACCACGAGCCGGCCACCGGTGGCCAGCGCCGCCACGTTCCGCGGCAGGTACGCGGCACCCATGATGTCCAGGATCACGTCCGCGCCCCGACCGTCGGTGACCCGGCGGACCTCCTCGACGAAGTCCTGCTCCCGGTAGTCGATCGCGTGCGCGGCGCCCAGCTCGCGCAACCGGTCGTGCTTCCCCGACCGGGCGGTCACCACCACCGTGGCGCCGAGCGCCACGCCGAGCTGGATGGCGAGGGTGCCGATCCCGCTGCCCCCGCCGTGCACCAGGAGCGCCTCGCCCTCGGCCAGCCGGGCGAGCTGGACCACGTTCGACCAGACCGTGCAGGCCACCTCGGGCAGCGCGGCCGCGTCGACCAGGTCGACGCCGCGCGGGACCGGCAGCAGCTGCCCGACCGGCACGGCCACCCGTTCGGCGTACCCGCCGCCGGCCAGCAGCGCGCAGACCTCGTCGCCGACCGCCCAGCCGGTCACGCCCGGGCCGAGCGCGGCGACCATCCCGGAGCACTCCAACCCCGGGTACGCCGGCGCGCCCGGCGGCGGCGGGTACTGCCCCTGCCGTTGTAGCAGGTCGGCGCGGTTCACCGCGCTCGCCGACACCTCGACGACCACCTCGCCGGGGCCGGGCTCCGGGTCGGGCACCTCCGACCAGACGAGGGCCTCGGGTCCGCCGGGTTTCGGGATCGTGATCGCGTGCATGGCCCAGTCTTACCCGATCCGGCCATCCGTCCACGCCCGAGTCAGGATCTCGTCCACCGTCTCCGCCGGGGTCTGCGCCGAGGTGTCCAGCCAGAGCCCGATCCGGGGCGTCTCGGCGCGGAACCCGGCGTCGAAGTCGGCGACCGGCCAGTCCCCGTACCCCTGCTTGGGCCGGTCCCGCTCGCGGGCGGCGACCACCTCGGCGTGTGGCGCGAGCACCACCACCGCGAGCGGCCGGTGCCGGATCCGTTCGACCATGGCCGACAGTTCGGCTCCGATCACGATGTCCTGGAGCACGACGGTGAAGCCCTCGGCGGCGTACCGGTCCGCCGCCGTGGCGGCCAGGTCGTAGCGGAGCCGGAGCTGCCGCCACGCCTCGTCCGAGAGCTGCGCGGTCATCTCCGCGCGCCCGTTCACCACCATCCGCCGGAACACGTCACCGCGCAGGTGCACCGAGCGGGGCAGCCGCCGGGCCAGCAGTTCGGCCACAGTCGACTTGCCCGCCGCCATGATTCCGGTGATCAGCACTACCGCCGGGGTTTCCCACACGGGGCCATCCTGCCAGCGAGGGTGGGACGGCGGCTCGCCCGTGGTGCGGTCCGTGGCAGACTAGGCACGGTCGCGCGCCCCGTGGGGGACGTGTCCGGGAGGGTTCGCCTAGTGGCCGATGGCGCTGGTCTTGAAAACCGGTAAGGGCAGCGATGTCCTTCGTGGGTTCGAATCCCACACCCTCCGCCTCCTGATCAGCACGAACACACCAGCTGTACCCGGCGCAGGCGGGGCCGGGTAGCGACGCCAGGTAGTCCTGCCTGCTGTCGCCCGGCAGGCCCAGGATGGGGTACAGGTCCGCCACGCCCACGGCGAAGCCGTTCGGGGGCGAGCGTCGACCGTTCCGGACACGACGTGCTTTCGGTTCGATCGCGGCCCAGGAAGGGTATGAAGGGGCGCAGGAATTCGCGCACCCGGAAGGATCCTCTCGATGACCCTGGAACGACCGATCGCCCCGGACCCGTACGAGCTGCTGCCGACGGTGCCGTCGTTCACGCTGACCAGTGACGACGTGCGTAACGGCGAGCCGATGGACGTGCGGTACGCGCACGGCAGCGTCGGCGGCGAGAACGTCTCCCCGCACCTGGCCTGGTCGGGCTTCCCGGACGAGACCAGGAGCTTCGTGGTGACCTGCTTCGACCCGGACGCCCCGACCGGCAGCGGCTTCTGGCACTGGGTGCTGGTGAACCTGCCCGCCTCGGTCACCGAGCTGCCCACCGGCGTCGAGGAGAGCGAACTCGGCGCCGCCTTCAGCGTCCGCAGCGACTACGGCGACACCGGCTACGGCGGCGCCGCCCCGCCGGCCGGCGACCGCCCGCACCGCTACGTCTTCGCCGTGCACGCGGTGGACGTGGATCAGCTCGACGTCGGCCCCACCGCCAGCCCGGCCTACGTCGGCTTCAACCTGGCGTTCCACACCCTGGCCCGGGCGGTCATCCGCCCGACGTACCAGATCGCGGAGTGACTGGCCGCGAGCCGTGACGGAGCACGGGGCCCCGCCGGCGCGGGGGCCCGTGCCCCGTAGCAGCGTCAGCCCGGTACCCGGGCGACCGCGAAGACGGACTGGCCGAACGGCGGGCGCAGCCGCTGCTCCGCCGCCTTGGTGGCGGGGAGGACCAGGCTGTCGTAGATCTTCACCATCGGGCCCTCCTTCGGCATCAGCCGGAAGACCTTGGTGGCCATGAAGTAGCCGATGAGGCCGAGCGCGTTGGCGTAGTGGATCTTCTCAACGGTGAGCCCGGCCTCGGTCATCGCCGCCGCGAGCGTCTGCTTCGTGTAGCGGCGGACGTGACCGGTGGCGACGTCCGCCGGGCTCATCGCGAACTGGAAGGCCGGCACGATGATGATCACCGCGCCGCCGGGCCGGACCAGGTCGCGCATGCTGCGCAGCGCGCCCACGTGGTCCTCGATGTGCTCCAGTACGTTGTACGACACGGCCGCGCTGTAGTCGCCCCGCTCGGAATGCGGCAGCAGCATCTGCCGTACCTCGATGGTGGGGTGCTCGGCCAGCCGCTCCTTGAGCCGGACCAGCCGGTCCGGGTCCGCCTCGGTGGCGGTGAGTCGGGGCAGGTGCGCGGACCACTCCAGGGCGTAGTCGCCCAGCCCGCTGCCGATCTCGATGGGGTTGTCACCGAGGTGGGGCACCGCCAGCTCGACGAACCATCTCCGGTGGTTGACCGCGGTCGCCAGGCCTTCGAGCACCTCCGACTGGACGCGTTGATCCCCAGTGATATCTGCCATGCGTCGATTCCTCACGATATGACTGACCCGCGCCTGGACCGACAGAGTCAACCATCCCGATGGATGGTGCGGGAATCGGGGTACCGGGAGTGGCCGAATTGTGGTCGGGGGTGGGCACGTGATCGGCGGTCGGCGAACTCGGCACATAGTACGCCAGTACCCAGAAACATGCACGGCCACCGCGATTCCCTGACTACGCTCTGAATTGTCATGACTACTCCTGAATCGGACGCCGCCCCTGGTGGCGCTGGCGAGGACGGGCCCGGCGAGGGTGGACGGCCGGCGCGGGGCAAGTGGATCGACGCCGCCGCCGTGCTCAGTTTCGTGCTGCTCGCGTTCTGGGTGACCGCTCGGTTCTGGCTGAACCCGGCGCACGGGGTGCGGGACAACCGCACCGATCAGGCGCAGTTCGAGTGGATGATGGCGCACGGTGCCCGGGTGGTGACGGATTTTGTCTACCCGTTCACCTCGGACCGGATGAATGTGCCGGACGGCGTCAATTTGATGGCAAATACGTCGGTATTATCGGTTTCATTGCCAATGACGCCGATCACCTTGCTGTTCGGGCCGCGTACGTCATTTCTGGTCTTTCTCACCCTCGGCCTGCTCGCCACCGGTGTGGCCTGGTATTTCGTCCTGTCCCGGGTGCTGATCGGGGCCCGGGGGCCGGCCTGGCTCGGGGCCGGCTTCTGCGCCTTCGCGCCGGCGATGGTCTCGCACGCCAACGCCCACCCCAACATCGTCAGCCAGTTCGTGGTGCCGCTGATCATCTGGCGGACGCTGCGGCTGACCGACCCGGGCCGCTGGCTGCGCAACGGCGTGCTGCTCGGCCTGGTGATCGTCTGGCAGGCCTTCCTCAACCTGGAGATCCTGCTGATGACGGCGATCGGGCTCGGGGTGGTGGTGGTCGCGCTCGCCCTCGGCCGGCCACACCTGCGCCGGTCGGCCCGGACCTTCTGGGCCGGGCTCGGAGTGGCCGCCGCCGTCGCCGCGGTGCTGCTGGCGTACCCGCTGTACGTGCAGTTCTTCGGGCCCGGGGCGTACGAGGGGCTGTCCCGGCTCATCCGCGGCTACCGCACCGACCTCGCCTCGTTCGTCGCCTGGTCCCGGGAGTCGGTCGCCGGGGACGCCCGGACCAGCGCCCGGCTGGTGAAGAACGCCACCGAGGAGAACGCGTTCTTCGGCTGGCCGCTCGCCGTCCTGGTGGTCGCGCTGGTGTGGTGGCTGCGGCGCAACGTCGTGGTGCTCGGCCTGGCCGCCGTCGGAGTGATCTTCGCGGCCTTCTCCCTCGGCCGGGAGATCCGCTTCGACGGGCGGGACACCGGCATCCCCGGGCCGTGGGCCGTGCTGGAGAAGCTGCCGGTGCTGCACTCGGTGGTGCCCACCCGCTGGTCGCTGGCGCTCACCCCGATCGTCGGGATCCTGCTCGCGCTCGGCGCGGACCATGTCCGGCGGGTGGCTCGGCGACACCCGGCCGCCCGCCCGCAGATCCGGTTCGCCACGGCCACCGTGCTGACCATGGCGCTGCTGCCGATCCTGCCCACCCCGCTCCCCTCGGTACGCCTCAACCCGACACCCGACTTCGTCACCACCGGCGCCTGGCGGCCCTACGTGGCCGGGGGGCACAGCGTCGTCACGCTGCCGCTGCCCGACACCGACTACGCCGACCCGCTGCGCTGGTCCGCCGAGACCCGGCTGGGCATGCCGCTGGCCCGCGGGTACTTCCTCTACCCGGACACCCGCCCCGACGGCCACCGGGTGGCCCTGTTCAGCGCTCCGCCCCGCCCCACCAGCAGCTTCTTCACCACGATCCGGCGTACGGACGGAGTGCCGCCGATCAGCCCGGCGGACCGGATGGCCGCGCTGGAGGACCTGCGCTACTGGCGGGCGGGGGCGGTGATCCTCGACCCCCGGCTGCGGCAGGCCGACGCGTTGCGCGAGGGGATGATCGCGCTGACCGGGATCCAGCCGGTGTCCACCGGCGGGGTGTGGCTCTGGGACGTCCGCCCGCTGGTCGACTGACACCGCCTCGGCGGCGGCCGGTGTGCGGGTCAGGAGGGGCGGACGCAGCAGCCCTGGCAGATCTTCGGCCGGGGCAGGGTGAAGGCCAGGCAGCAGGTACGCCGCTGCACGGTAGGCTCCCCGCCCGGGCCGGGCACCAGCTCGACCAGGTCGCCCAGGCCGAGCGCGTCCAGCAGCGTCCCGATGCTCTCGGTCGAGGAGCCGGGCAGCGCGTCCGAGGCGCGCAGCACGCCGTGCGCGATGCCGGAGGCGACCGAGCCGAGCAGCGTACGGGTGCCGATCCGGACCTCGGCCTGGATGGCCGCGATCAGCGGGGCGAAATGGGCGTCGAGCAGAGACGCGCGCAGCGCGTCGAGCAGCGCGGCCTCGTCGGCGACCACCCGTACGTGCGGGGCGCCGGCCAGCGCCAGCGGATCGCTCGGCAGCACGGCGATCGTGGTCGAGCTGCGCAGGCCCAGGGTGAGCAGCTGGTGGTGGTCCTCGAAGTGGATCAGCACGTCGGCCGGGTCCAGCAGCGGCACCCGCCGCGCCGAGGCCCAGCCGAGCACCACCGGCAGCGCGGTCCAGTAGGTGTACGACTTCCAGGCCACCGCGGCGCAGGCGTGCGGGGTGCCGCCCCAGCGCCGGGCCGCGGCGTGCAGGAATTCCGGCAGCAGGGTGCCGTCGACCAGCCGGCTGGCCGGGGCCCAGCGAGCCGCGTCGTCGGTGACCAGCAGGCCGGGCGCGAGCCCGGGCAGGTCGTCGGTGCCGAACATGGCGCGCAGGGCCGCGGTGACCGGGGCGAGCGGTGTGGCACCGTCGCGCCTCGGCATCACCGCTGTCACCTGATCCGCCCCTGTCTGCTCGCGCACCGGCCGGCGCGTCTCGTCGGCCCGAACTAAGGCTAGCCTAACCACAGCTACCGGTCGGGGGAAAGTCGCATCGAGGGGTGGCGGGAGAGGTCCCG
Organism: Micromonospora sp. NPDC006431; assembly: GCF_042870725.1. Classification (NCBI taxonomy): domain Bacteria; kingdom Bacillati; phylum Actinomycetota; class Actinomycetes; order Micromonosporales; family Micromonosporaceae; genus Micromonospora; species Micromonospora sp. NPDC006431. Next base: position 12,856 of record NZ_JBIAHQ010000001.1, on the reverse strand, counting down.
GTCACTCCGCCGGCCTGCTCCGGCCACTCCGGCTCGGCGTGTCTGACGCCACGCCGCGACCCCGGAGCAGTCGCGTTGTACCCGCCAGGGTGAGGGGAAAACGTCACCGGGCCGGCCGGCGGACCGCGCAAGGATCGACGGGCGCCGCTGGATTGTCAAGGTGAGTGTCGAATACGAGGCAGTTTCCGTACACGTTTGGCCACCCAACGTGAAAATGGTCTTCCCGCGTCCGAGGAAGCCGATGACGACCTCACCCATCGAGCGTGCCGCCGACTCGTTCGCGGCCGAGCTCGCCCGGCACCGCACCGGTCGAGGGCTGTCCAAGAAGCAGTTGGCCACCCTGATGGGCTTCGACCCGTCGTACGTCAGCCACGTCGAGGGGCGCCGGCACCGGCCCACCGAGGACTTCGCCCGCCGGGCCGAGGCCGTCCTGGAGGCCAGCGGCGCGATCTGGCAGCGCTTCCGGGAGTACGACGAGCTGCGGCACGGCCGCTCCGGCGGGACGCACCGCGACCAGCCCGCCCCCGGCCAGTGGCTGCCCCCCGGCACAGGCCTGGTGGTCGAGCGGGAGTCCGCCACCCTCACCCACACCGGCGAGGGCTACCACTGCGCGATCCGTCGTGAGCTCTACAACGCAGGCACCGAACCGGTCACCCGCTACCTGGTCCGGGTCGCCGTCGACCGCTACCCCAACGACCCGGGCCGCTCCAACCGGCACCACCGGGAGCACCCGCTCACCTTCGCCGAGCTGCAACTGCAGGCCTACCGGGACGACGGCGGCGCGCGGGAGCCGATGCACTGGCGGGCGAAGCACGACCGGGACGCGTTCAAGGAGATCTGGCTGCTCTTCGAGAACGACGAGGGCCGCTTCCCGCTCTACCCCGGCGACCGGGTCACCATCGAGTACGCGTACCAGGTCGGCCGGGACAAATGGGGCCCGTGGTTTCAACGCGCCGTCCGCCTGCCCACCCGGCGCCTCGCCGTCCGGCTCGACCTCCCCGCCGACCTCGACCCGAAGGTGTGGGGAATGGAGACCTCCCTCTCCGCCGAGGAGGGGCCGCTGCGTACCCCCATCCAGCGGCGTGACGACGGCGGCCGGGCACGCTACGACTGGGCCACCGAAGACCCGCCGCTGAACGCCCGCTACCGGATGCAGTGGCGGTTTCGCAGCGAGCCCTCGGACACCGAGCCCGACGCTCCCCGCGGCCGGGTACGCGCCAGCGACCGGATGCGCGCCCTCGGCATCGTGCAGCGTGGCGAAGACCTGCTCCGGCAGCCCGTCCGCCAGTTCGACCTGCCTCGCGACGAACGCGCCGCCCGGGACGTCGTCGACCGGCTCTCCGCCGTCCTGGTCCGCCTCGACGAACTGCACCCGTTCAGCAAGGGCGTCGGCATCGCCGCCCCGCAGCTCGGGCTCGGCTGGGCCGCCGCGCTGGTCCGCCCCGCGGACCGGGCTGCCGAGCCGGTCGTCCTGCTCAACCCGCGGGTGGTCGACACCGCGTCCGAGACCGACGAGCAGTACGAGGGCTGCCTCTCCTTCTTCGACCACCGGGGGCTGGTGCCCCGGCCGCTGCGGATCGACGTGGAACACGCCCTGTGGGACGGCAGCCGGGTCATCACGTCCTTCGAGTACGCCATGGCGCGGCTGGTCGCCCACGAGATCGACCACCTGGAGGGGCGCCTCTACGTGGACCGAATGGCCCCCGGCGTGCCGCTGGTGCCGGTCGAGGAATACCGGGAGACCGGCAACCCCTGGCGCTACTGACGCCCCGAACGCCGGGAGAGTCCGGTACGCGGGCCGGTTGCCGGCCCGGCCCGCGTACCGGCGATCGGGGACCGGGTCGCGTGCCCCAGGGGGCAGGGGCACGCGACCCGGCTTGGGGGGAGAAACGTCTACAGGTTGCCGAACGTGTCGTACCGGATGTGCTCCGGCGGAACGTCGTCCGCGGCGAGCGCGCGCAGGGTGGCCCGGACCATCGCCGCCGAGCCGGAGACGTAGCAGTCGTGGGTCGTCCACGGGCCGTACCGGGTGACCACCTCGGAGATGTCGCCCACTTCGCCGTCGAAGTCCGGATCCGCGCTGCACGCCGGAGTCACCGACAGCCACGGGTGCGCGGCCACCAGTTCCTCCAGGCCCGGCAGGCCGTACAGCTCCTCCGGCCGGCGCGTCCCGTAGAAGATGTGCACCCAGCGGGTCCGGTTGAACCCGGTCAGTTCCTCCACCAGCGCCTTGATCGGGGCCAGCCCCACCCCGCCGGCCACGCAGAGGATGTCCCGGGTGGACGACCGGTCCAGGGTCATCGACCCCATCGGGGCGGCCACCCGCAGCAGGTCACCCGGCTTGGTCCGGCGGACCAACGCCCCCGACAACCACCCCGCCGCGCCGGCCGGCGTCCGCACGTGGAACTCGAGCACGTTGTCGTCGTTCGGGGCGTTCGCCACCGAGTACGTCCGCCACACCCGGGGGTGGTAGCGGGGTGCCTCGACGCTGACGTACTGGCCGGCCTGCCAGCGCAGCGGCTGCTGGAGAGCGCGGACGGTCAGCACCGCGGTGTCCGGGCCGTAGCGTTCGTGGGTGAGCACCTCGGCGTGCCAGAACGGCGGGTTCTCGTCCGCCGCCGCCCCGGCCAGCATCTTCTCCGAGATGCTCGCGTACGCCTCCCGCCACGCCTGGTCGTACTCCAGGTTCCAGCCGTCCCCGGCGGTGCTGCGCAACGCGTCCAGCAGGGCGACCCCCATGGTCTCGTAGTGCGCGGCCTCGACGTGGTACTTCCGGTGGTCCCGGCCCAGCGCCCGCAGGCATTCGTCGAAGCTCTCCGGGTCGCCCACCGTCTGGGTGGCGGTGACGATCGCCTCCAGGATCCGGTCGCCCTGCCCGTTCATCTGCACCGGGAAGAGCTTGCGCAGCTCCGGGTCGAGGAGGAACAGCCGGGCGTAGAAGTGACCGCTCAGCCGTTCCCGGTCCTCCTCGACCAGGGTCCAGCTCTCCTTCAGCAGCCGCGCGAAGTTCTCCACGGGGGGACGCTCCTTCTTCTGACGGCGGATCGGGCCCCCATAGAATCTCCACGCAGCGTGTACGGCGGTCGCACAGAATGTGCGACCGGCTCACCTGGGTCGCGCGAGGCCCCGCCATCCTCGTCATGCCCTGACAGGTGCCGGCCCGCCCGCGCGTGCGGCACAGTGGTCCGGTGACGGTTGACGAGCTGACCCGGCCGGTGTCCCGCCGGACCCTGGGCACCGAGACACTGCTGGTGCTCGGCCTCTCCCTCGGGCAGTCGGCGGTGTACGCGCTGGTCTCGCTGATCGCCAAGCTGACCGCCACGGGCGGGCTCGCGAAGCAGACCGCCGCGCTGAACACCTCCGCGTCGGCCCGGCCGTACCTCGACCTGACGTACCAGCTCCTCGGCATCTTCTTCGCGCTGCTGCCGGTGCTGCTCGCCGTACACCTGCTGGCCCGCGACCCCGGCGACCCGGCCCGGACGCTCGGGGTGGACCTGACCCGGCCCGGGGCGGACCTGGCCCGGGGGGCGGCGCTGGCGGCGCTCATCGGCCTGCCCGGGCTGGCGCTGGTCTGGGCGGCCGCGCAGCTCGGCATCAACGCCACCCTGGTCCCGGCCGCCCTGCCGCACCTCTGGTGGGCGGTGCCGGTGCTGATCCTCGCCGCCGTGCAGAACGCCGTGCTCGAAGAGGTGATCGTGGTCGGCTACCTGGTCACCCGGCTGCGGCAGCTCGGCTGGCGGCTCGGGGCGGTCATCGCGGCCAGCGCGCTGCTGCGCGGCTCCTACCACCTCTACCAGGGCTTCGGCGCGTTCCTCGGCAACGCGGTGATGGGCGTGGTGTTCAGCCTCTTCTTCCTGCGCACCCGGCGGGTGGCCCCGCTGATCGTCGCGCACACTCTGCTCGACGTGGTCGCCTTCGTCGGGTACGCGCTGCTGCCGAAGTCCTGGTTCGGCTGGCTCTGACCGCCCTGGCCCCGCCGCCGTCCGCTGGTTGCGGCATCTCGGGCTGTCCCCGCCTGCTGATCGCCCAACATGCCGCACCTGGTGGGCATCCCGGCGAACCTGGCGTGCCCGCCGGCGGCGGCGCGGTCATCGGCGGCGAGTTGGTCGGTAGAGGCTGACGGCACGGGCGGCCAACCGCTCGGCGGCCGCCGAGTCGCCCGCCGCGGCGGCGAGCGGCGCCGCCCCCGGCAACAGCCGGGACGCCACCCGCAGTCCCAGCCACCCGCCCGCCTGCGCGGCCAACGGCGTGGCCAGCCGCCACGCCGCCTCGGCGGCCCGCGGCCACGGGCCGTCCACCGGCGCGCCCGCCGACGCCACCGCGGCCAGCGCCGCGCGGGCGGTGCCGGCGTCCGGGTGCACCTGGGTCAGCACCAGCAGCTCGACCACCCGGTCCGGATGCCCGGGGTCGCGGCCGTAGACCGCCGCCAGGTGCAGCACCAGGTTGGCCTGGGTCCACAGCACCGCCGCCAGCTCGGCCACCGGCGCGAGGAGCCCGGCGCCCGCCGCGAGCGCCCCACCCGTCCCCGCCAGCCGGACGAACCGCCGGGTCGCCAGCCGGGCCAGCCCGTCGGCGTCCGCGTCCGGGTACCTGTCCCGGGTCCGCTCGACCCAGTCGCCGGCGCGGGGCCCGAGGGCCTCCACCGCGGCGCGGGCCAGCAGCTCCGGCGCGAAGCCGGGGTGGTCGAGCAGGCGCGCGGCCACCGCCCGCCAGCTCTCTTCAGGGGTACGCCCCGACTCCGGCTCGTCCCCGGCGAGCGGACCGGGTGTCGCCGCGGTGATCTTCGGCGTTTCCGGCGGCGGAGCAGCGGCAGGCGTCGGGTCTTCGCCGGCCGTCCTCCTCGCCGGCCCGGTCTCCTTCGCCGGGGCCGCCTTCTTGGCGGTCTTCGCGGCCTTCTTCGCGGCCTTCTTCGCCGGTCCGATCCGAGCCGGAGATTGGTCTTCCGCCCGGGCGGTCCCGGCCGGAGCTGTGCCCGCTGTCCGCGCTTCGGTGGCGCCGGCCACATCGGTCGGCCTGCCTGGTTTGACGGTCCGGGAGGCAGCCGGCGGGCTGGCCGCTGCCGTCCCATCCGTTTCGGTGGCCCCGTCGTCGGTGCCGCTCGGCACGCTGGCCGGTCCCGATACGTCCGCCTGAGCGGCCGTGACGCCGGCCGCGCCGGCTGGTCCGATCGGCTCCGCCCCGCCGGCCTGCGCCGGTGCTGCCGCCGGATCCGCTTCCGTCTCGGGGGCCCGCTTCCGGGCGGCCGGGGTGGCCTTCTTCGCCGTGGCCGCCTTCCTGGTCGTGGTGGCCTTCTTTGCTGGCGGGGTCGCTTTCCCGGTCGTGGTGGCCTTCTTTGCCGGCGGGGTTGCCTTCCTGGCCGGGGTACGGCGGGTCGACATCGGGGCCTCCTCGCCCGCCGGAGCGGCATCGGCCGGGTTCGTCGCCCGGCCGTCGGCCGGTTCGGCCGACCCGCCGTCCGCCGGGTCCGTCCGTCCGCCGTCCGCCGGGTCTGGCGTCCCGCCGTCGGCCGGGGCCGCCCCACGCCCGGCCGCGCTGTCCCGCGTACTCGAGGTCGGGCCGTCTTCTGCGGACGGGCGGGGGCGGGGCGCGGCGGCCGATGCCTCCGGCCTGCCGTCGGGGCCACCGGCGCGCGGCGCGGTGGCGGCCGGGTCGGGCGGCTGGAAGAGCACCGTGGGAGGGACCTTCGCCCGCCGTGCGCGGGGCGCTGCCCCGGCGGCGGCACCTTCCGTGGACGGTTCGGTGGTCGGCGGCGGGGTGAAGGTCGGTTTCGCGGAGCGGCTTCGCCGGGCGTCGGCGGCTGGCTCGCGACGGGGCGGATCGCTCGGCGGCTGCTCCTGCATATCGATGGAGCCTAGTCCGGAGCGTGGCGTCGCACACGGGGGAAAGGCAGCGGACGGGTCCTTCCCGGTAGTCGCTTTGCCCCGGGCGGGTGTGGGCCTGTATCCTCGGGCGCGGTGGTCTCCGGGCCACCGGGGAGACTTCGCCTAGTCTGGTCTATGGCGCCGCACTGCTAATGCGGTTGGGGTTTTAAAGCCCCTCCCGGGTTCGAATCCCGGAGTCTCCGCGCGAAAGCCGGGTGTGTAGACTGGCCGAGCAACAAGCGCCCGTAGCTCAACGGATAGAGCATCTGACTACGGATCAGAAGGTTAGGGGTTCGAGTCCCTTCGGGCGCGCAGCGGTTGAGCAGGGAAAACGCCCTTCTGGCGATCGAAAATGATCGACCAGAGGGGCGTTTTTCGTGCATCCATGGATGCACGCCCCGCCGCTGAGGATGCTTGATCGCAACGGGGAGTCGCCGAGGGCAATGGTTGGCGATGGTCGACCTACCTCGGCGGCTAGTTCGGGCCCACCGCCGACTCGACACAGGCCCTAGCATCGTCGGCATGGCAACGCGGCTCGTTCAAATCAACATGAAGGCTCGGGACGACTCCGCGCTGGGCGGTTTCTGGGCGGAGGCGCTCGGCTGGGGAGTCTCCAGCGAGGGACCCGGCGTGACCAACCTCGAACCCGAGGGCTTCGTCTACCCCGATCCCGTCGCCGTCTGCCTCGACCTCATCGCCTCCCCGGAACCCAAGACGGTGAAGAACCGCGTGCACGTCGACCTCGCCACCACCTCGGCGGCCCATCAGGCGGAGGTGGTCACGCGCCTGAAGGATCTCGGCGCAACACCCGCCGACGTAGGCCAGGGCGACGTCCCATGGACGGTCATGGCCGACCCGGAGGGCAACCAGTTCTGCGTGCTGGACCCCCGACCGCTCTACCGAGACACCGGACCGATCGCCGCGGTCGTGGTCGACTGCGCGGATCCGCGAGCCATGGCTCGCTTCTGGGGCAGGGCCATGGACTGGACCCTGCACGAGGTGACCGACCACAACGCGGTACTGCGCTCCGCCAAGGGCGTCGGCCCATATCTGCAGTTCATCCGCACACCCGACGTGAAGACCGTGTGGAACCGCGTCCATCTCGACGTCCGCCCATACCCGGGTGACGACCTGGAGGCCGAGGCGGCCAGACTGCGGATGCTCGGCGCCACCGCCATCGACCTGGACCACGATGTCCCGTGGACGGTCCTCGCCGACCCGGAAGGCAACGAGTTCTGCCTCCTCACCCCAGCCTGACCCAAACCCTCGTCATCCGCGCACTACGGCCACCAGCCCGGGCTTTGCGACGCCGCCCTAGGCGTTGCCGCCACGCTCAGATGCGGGTACGGCGTACGGCTCCGGTCACAGCCGCTCCGGGGTCCGGATGCCCAGCAGATACAGCCCCTGCCGGAGCACCCGCGCGGTCAGGTCGCAGAGCAGCAGCCGGCTCTCCCGCAGCTCACCCCCGGCCCGCAGCACGGGGCAGCGCTCGTAGAAGGCGCTGAACGCCGCCGCCAGCCGGTACAGGTACGCGGCCAGTTGGTGGAAGTCCAGACTCCGCGCCACCTCGGCGACCACCCCGGAGAAGCCGAGCAGCTCGATGGCGAGGGCCCGCTCGGCCGGCTCGACCAGCGAGACCGCCGCGTCCGGCCGGGCCGCCGTCCCGGCCCGCCGGAAGATCGACCGGATCCGGGAGTACGCGTACTGCAGGTAGGGTGCGGTGTTCCCGTCCAGCGAGAGCATCCGTTCCCAGTCCAGCACGTAGTCCTTGTGCCGGTCGCTCGACAGGTCGGCGTACTTGATCGCGCCGATGCCGACGGCCCTGCCCACCTCGGCCGCCTCGGCCTCGCCCAGGTCCGGGTTGCGCTCCCGGGCCAGCGCGGTGGCCCGGGCCACCGCCTCCTCCAGCAGGGCGACCAGCTTCACCGATTCACCGGACCGGCTGCGCAGCATCCGCCCGTCCGGGCCGAGGATCGACCCGAACCCCACATGCTCGGCGCGGGCCGGGGGGACCAGCCAGCCGGCCTGCGCCGCGGCCGCGTACACCAGCTCAAAGTGCCGGCGCTGCGGCAGGCCCACCACGTAGAGCAGCCGGGTCGCGCCCAGCGACCCGGTCCGGTGCCGGATCGCGGCCAGGTCGGTCGCCGGGTAGCCGTACCCACCGTCGGACTTGCGCACGATCAGCGGCAGCGGCTCACCGTCCCGGCCGGCGAAGCCCGGCGGGAAGACGCAGGCGGCGCCGTCGCTCTCCCGCAGCAGGCCGGCCCGGTCCAGGTCCGCCACCACCGGGGCGAGCAGGTCGTTGTAGCTGCTCTCGCCCTGGAAGTCCCGCGCGGTCAGGGTCACGTCGAGCAGCTCGTACACGGCGAGGAAGTAGCGTTCGGACTGCTCGACCAGCAGCCGCCACAGCCGCAGCGTCGCCTCGTCGCCGCCCTGCAGCGCCACCACCCGCTGCCGGGACCGCTCCCGGAACGCCTCGTCCGCGTCGAACTTGGCCCGGGCCGCCTTGTAGAACGCGTCCAGGTCGCCCATGGACAACTCCTGTGCCGCCTCGGCCTCGCCCAGGTCGGCCAGGTGCTCGATCAGCATGCCGAACGGCGTACCCCAGTCGCCCAGGTGGTTGGCGCGGACCACCCGGTGGCCCAGCCACGCCAGAAGCCGGGCCGCCGCGTCGCCGATCACCGTCGACCGCAGGTGCCCGACGTGCATCTCCTTGGCCACGTTCGGCCCGGAGTAGTCGACCACCACGGTCTCCGGCTCGGCCGCGACCGGCACGCCGAGCCGGGGGTCGGTGGCCAGTGCGGCGACCAGGCCGCCCAGGGCACGGTCCGCGACGGTCAGGTTGAGGAAGCCCGGCCCGGACACCTCCGCCACGGCGCACAGGTCGCCGAGCTCCGCGCGGTCCAGCACCTCCGCCGCGATCGACCGCGGCGGCCGGCCGAGCCGCCGGGCCAGCGCCAACGCCGCGTCGGACTGGAAGTCCGCGCGCTGCGAGCGCCGCACCACCGGGTCCACCGGTAGGCCGGCCACCTTCTCGAACGCCGGCGCCAGCCGGTCGGTCAGCAGTTTCTCCAGATCCATGGGTACGCCGATCTCGCTCGGATCCGTCTCACGCGGATCTCCGGACGGGAATGCGGGCGGACCGAGGACGATCGGCGATGACCGGCGGCTCGATCCGCCGGTCGCAAGAGATGGTGCTCAGCGCAGGCGGGCGCGGGACCGCCGGCGTCGCAGCGCGCCGACCTGGACGTCGGGGGACGTCGGCTGGTGGGCGTGCGCGCTGGTCATGTCAGCAGCCTAACCGGCCGGCCCGGGGGCGGCGCAAGCGCTCTTCCGGGCCGGCCGGCAGGTCGTACGCGGAAGCTCAGGCCGGCGTGGCGACGGCCTTGCGGTACCGCTCGGCCCGCCGCCGCACCTGGGTGTACGCGCTGGTCAACCCCATCGCCCGGCGGACCTCGACCAGGGTGCGGTGCACCTCGGCCCGAGTGCGCTCAGTGCCCTCGACGATCAGCTCGTCGACCCGGCCGCGGTCGGCCTCGAAGCGGGCCCGCCGCTCGCGGATCGGGTCGAGGAACCGGTTCAACGCGGTGGCCAGTTCGTCCTTGACCTCGACGTCACCGACCCGGCCGGCCCGGTACCGCGCCTTCAGCTCCTCGACCTTCGCCCGGTCCGGGTTGAATACGTCGTGGTACGCGAACACCGGGTTGCCCTCCACCGTCCCGGGCACGTCGGCGCGCACCCGGTTCGGGTCGGTGTACATCCCCATCACCTTGCGGCGGACGGTCGCCGGGTCGTCGGCGAGGCCGATCGCGTTCCCCTTGCTCTTGCTCATCTTCCCCTGGCCATCGGTGCCGACCAGGGCGGGCGTCTCGGACATGATCAGTTCCGGCACCGGGAAGACCTCGCCGTAGAGGTGGTTGAAGCGCCGGGCGATCTCCCGAGTCACCTCGACGTGCGCGGCGTTGTCCCGGCCCACCGGCACGACCTGCCCCTTCACGCAGAGGATGTCGGCGGCCTGGAGGACGGGATAGCCGAGCAGGCCGTACGGCATCTCCTCCTTGCCGGCGTCCCGGGCCATCTCCTTGAGTGACGGGACGCGCTCCAACCGGGGCACGGTGATCAGGTTCTGGAGGAGGGTGTTCAGGTCGCCGACCTCGGGGATCGCCGACTGGAGGTAGAAGGTGGCGCGGTCCGGGTCGACGCCGGCGGCGAGGATGTCGGTGACCATCTCACGGGCGTTTCCGGCCACCTGCTCGATGTCCTCACGGGTGTTCTTCGTGGTGAGCATGTGCAGGTCGGCGATGATGAAGAAGCTCTCGTACCGCTGGTGCAACTGCACCCGGTTGGCGATGCTGCCGACGTAGTGGCCCAGGTGCAGTCGCCCGGTCGGGCGGTCGCCGGTGAGCATCCGTGCTGCGGACATGGTGGTACGCCTTTCGTGCCGAGAGAACGGTGGAAGGACGCGCGGGCGCGCGGGAAGAGACCCGGGGCGGCCCCGGATCAGTGGAGGCGGCTCGTCAGAGCGCGAACCGCCATCGCCCGCCGGCGCGGAACCGCAACCCACCGGCACGGAGTACGTCGAGGATCTGCTCCCGACCGTCATCGACACGGGCCGGAAGAACCGGAGCAGCAGCCGCCGGGAGACCGTTCTCGGTCTCCGGGGCGAGGGCGCTCGGCCGGACCATGCCGACAGGTTAGCCGGTCGGCGATGGTCCTCGCCGCCCCGGCTGACCGAGGTCACCGGATCACCCGGGTTCCGCTCAGCGCTCGCGGTAGCTCTCCGCGTAGTAGCTGCCGACCTGCTCCTGGTACTCGGGGCGGCCGAAGTCGTCTGGCTCGAAGGCCCGCGAGTGCTTCACCTGCTCCCGGGTACGGTCCACGTGCACCGCGCGCGCCAAGTGGTCGACCCGGGCCACCGTGCCCACCGGCAGCAGCACCTTCCGGCCGAAGATCCAGGGCCCGGTGTCCACCACGAGATAGCGGGCCCCGGCTTCCTCGCTCGCCTGGTCGACCGACCCGATCCGGCCGTCGGTCGCTTCCACCCGGTAACCGGTGAGGTCGATCGGGGTGCCCGGGCCGGGTGCGTCGGGGCCGCCGGCGTCCGCCGACCGCTGCCGCGGCACGTCGTCCGGGCCGGTCTCGTCGTAGCCGCCGGCGAGCGCGGCCGGGTCCCGCCAACTCCACGGATTGAACGGCTGCATGGTCCACCTCCGCTGTCGTCGTCGACGGAAACTCTGCCCGCACGTCGAATCGCCGAAACATCAACGCAATTTTCGGTTCATCATTTCCGGTTTCTGCGAGATACCTCATAATCGACGCCCATTCCCCCGGCAGCGGGCTCCTCCGCAGGTGGCACCGGGTGAACCTGACCGTCAGCACACCCGGAAAGGGTTCGGAGTGTTCGTCGGGCACATTCGCTCCGGCCGACCGTTCCGACGATTCTGGTCCCGCGTCCCAGGTGTTGAGGAAAGAAGGAAGCGCAGATGCAGCGGGCAATTCGACGAATCGGAATCGGGGCGGCCGCGGTGGCCGTACTGGTCGGGCTGGCCGGGACCGGGGCGCGGGCCGCCGCGGGCAACCCGTACACCGCCCAGGGGCTCTGCGGGCCGGGCTTCGTCAGCGTCGACCAGGACCCCATCCGGGACGCGACCACCGGCGAGCGGCTCGGCACCGTCCACCTGCTGCGCAACCCCTTCACCGGGTACGGGTGCACGGTCACCCTCAAGTCGGCGTACCTCGGAAGCCTCACCAGGACCCAGGTCTACCTGGACCCGGAGCTGATCTCCTCCTTCTCGGTCGACGACGGCAACCGGCTCTACGCCGCCGGCCCGGTCTACGGGTACGTCGGCACTGGTTGCGCGATCTGGGGCGGTGCCATGGCCGACGCCTCGGGCACCCTGCACCGCCACGACCGGGCGAACCCGGCCATCGGCGGTGCCGTCACCTGCTTCTGACGCCTGTCGTGGCGCGGACCCCTTCCGGGATGGCCGCCTGTCGGGTGGGGCGGGCCGGGTGCCCGCCCTCACCCAGCGCGGGCCGGCACGCAGCTGGTCCCCGCGCCGGACCGGGCCGCAGGCCATGGCGACGCTGGCATACTGGCCTGCCATGGTGCTGTCGCGTGGCTGGTCGCTGTTCCTGCTCGGGGTCGGGGTGTGGACCTGGGTGATCTGGCCGAGGTTCGCGGTCGCCATCTGGAACGACCCGCGGTCCTGGTCGACCGGCACGATCGGCGAGGGCACCCCGACGAGCTTCCTCTGGGTGCACGCCCTGCTGATCGCGGCCTCGCTGGCGATCGGCACCACCGTCGGGGTGCTCGGCATCAGGGGCTGGCTCGCGGCTCGCCGGGGTCGTTCCACCGCCCGAAGCGCCGGTGCGGCTCGGGATGTCCCGCCCGGAACCCGGGTTGGGCAGGGAAGATAGCCGCACGGTGATGATGTGACGCGGGACGCCACCCACGGATTTGACGATCAAAGGCGAAGACGCGTAACTTTCTCTCTGCCAGCGCGGAACGGACGAAGCAGGGCGAAAGTCCTGAAGGCCGGAGCGCAGGAACGACGACCAGGCTCGGATGGTTGACACCATCGGACCTGGACCGGGCGGGGCTCGCCGGAAACGCCGCAGGGCGGATTTGGCGGAGCGGAACCGACCGGGTAAGGTTGTCGACCGGCAGGGCACCGGGCGAGTTCGCGGTCACCGCGACGGCCGGCCTGCCAAATCCGATGATCGAGCGCAGCGGTTCGGTGCTGCGTAAGTTCAGCGGGCCAACCCGTACGAAGCACGACAGACCGGGACACACGGTTTGACACGGCGGAGACGGTGAGGTAACGTAGTAAAAGTGCCCGGCGCGAGAGTGGCGGTCGCGGTGAACGAAATGCCCCGGATGGTGGCTCTGCGGATGTGGGGTTGCTGGATGGTGTGTGGTTGTTCTTTGAGAACTCAACAGGGTGCTTGATAAGCCAGTGCCAAATTGATTTATACCCCGGATTGGTCAGGCC